>JAULAZ010000002.1:0-8406 GCA_032654705.1 Chitinophagaceae bacterium | reverse complement strand
GAAAGTAAAACTTGATACAGATCAAAAAGAAAGACATTTTGTTCTGTACTTTTTACACCTGTAATTAATGTCTTTCGAAAGACCCTTTGTTTTCCACTACTTCCTCACAGTACTGTAATTTTATTAACCCAACTTATCCTGTAGGTAAATTTTACGTTATATTAGCCCATCTTTTAACCAACCCCGCAACTGCGTGGTTTAAACACAAACCAATATGAGAAAGACCATTTTTCTTTTTCTCTCTTTTTTATTTGTTGCCAATGTTACTCTTGCGCAACAAACTGTTACCGGAAAAGTAACAGATGCCAATGGAATACCGCTGGCAGATGTGTCAGTAAAATCAAAAAAAACCGGCAAGGGAACAACAACTGCTTCCGATGGTTCTTTCCGCCTGTCAGTCAGCGCTAAAGATGAATTGGAATTTTCATCTGTTGGTTATGAATCGCAAACTGTACCTGCAGGCGCCGGTGAAATTAAAATTGTGCTGGTGCAATCTACAGAAGAACTAAGCCAGGTAGTCATGGTAGGAACCCGTGGCTCGGGCCGTGCAAAAACAGAAACAGCCGTCCCGGTGGATATCATCCGCATTAACCAGGTGGGATTACCAACGGCCAAGATGGATCTTACTTCTGTTTTGAACCAGGCTGCGCCTTCTTTCAATTACAATAAACAAAGTGGCGCCGATGGCGCCGATCATATTGACATAGGTACGTTAAGAGGTCTTGGCCCTGATCAAACATTGGTGTTGATTAATGGTAAGAGAAGACACCCGACAGCTTTTGTAGGTTTGTTTGGCACCCGTGGCCGTGGTAATTCAGGTGTGGATATGAATGGTTTTCCCGAAGCTTCCGTTGACAGGATCGAGATTTTGCGTGATGGTGCCTCCGCACAATATGGTTCGGATGCCATTGCCGGCGTAATCAATATTATTCTTAAAAAAGATATTAACCGCTGGACGATCAATACAGGCTGGAGTGGTTATAGTGATGGCAAGTTTAATACACGGAAATTTAATGCAGGTAACCAGTATTATTCCGGCAATGCCATTGATGGAGGGACTTACTCTTTATCGGCAAACAATGGTGTAGCCTTAGGGAAAAAGGGTGGTTTTGTAAATTTCTCGCTGGACTTTCTTAGCCAGGCCAAAACTTACCGGCAAGTGGATACAACCAACGGGCTAACGAATAAAAATTCTTTACTCTATATTAATTCCGGACGCAGGGCTTTTGGTGATGGATCTGTAAAAACCGGCGGGGCTATGTATAACCTGGAAGTACCATCCGGCAACAATAGCAAAACCACATTCTATTCTTTTGGAGGATACAATTATAAAGCCTCTGATGCTTTTGCCTATTCAAGAAACTGGAGTGCCAAACCAAACCGTTTCCCTGTAGATGCCGGCGGACACCTTATTTATGTTGCGGATATTATGCGTACCACCAATGATGGTGAAATATATTATAACCCGCATATCCAAACACATATTTCGGACCTTTCCCTGGCTGCAGGAATAAAAGGGACTTCAGCAAAAAATTGGAGCTGGGATATTAGTAATAATATAGGTTATAATGATTTCCATTATTATGGTGATAAAACATTTAATGCTTCGCAAATCGGCAAAGCTACTCCCACTCATTTTGATGACGGAGGGTTTAACTTTTTACAAAATACATTGAATGTAGATTTCAGCAAGCCGTTTAAAACAGTTGCCAAAGGTCTTACATTAGGCCTGGGAGCAGAATTCAGGTACGAACGATACACTATTTACAAAGGTGAAGATTTGTCGTATCTTAACTATCATAGCAATGATTTATATTATCCAAATGTAGATGAAGACAGAACACCGGCTTCCGGCTCACAGGGATTTCCCGGTTTTAGCAATACAGATGCAGTAAAAGCAAACCGATCCAATTTTTCGGTTTATGCCGATGCAGCGTTAGATGCTACAAAAGCCTGGCTGATTGATGGGGCAGTTCGTTTTGAAAATTATTCTGATTTTGGATCAGTAATTACCGGCAAATTAGCTACCCGCATTAAAGCTTCCGATAACTTTAATATTCGGGGTTCGGTAAGTACAGGTTTCAGGGCTCCTTCATTAGCCCAGATTCATTTCAGTAATACACTTACTTCGTTCAGCAATAATCAACTTGTGCAGTCATTGATTGCACCAAACACGAATGCCATAACAAGAGCAGCCGGTATTCCTGAGTTAAAAGAAGAAAAATCTGTAAACGGCAGTCTTGGATTTTCCTGGAAACCTTCAAAAGGATTCACCATAACCGTAGATGGTTATATGGTAAAAATGAGAGACCGGGTGGTTCTATCTGGCCTGTTCGATAAATCGGATACGACATTATCACCTGCATTAAGAGCACAGTTTCCAGCCGAAGCACAAACAGCACAATTTTTTGCCAATGCAGTAAATACAACAAATACCGGGTTAGACATTGTAGCAGATTATTCAAAGAAATGGGGGAAAAATAACTTGAAAATATTGCTGGCAGGCAATATTCAGAGCATAAAAATAGATGCTATTCATGTGCCATCAGCGCTGAATGATACCAAACTTCACCAAAAAACATTTTATAGTGACAGGGAAGAAGCTTTCCTGAAAGCCTCGGCGCCAAAAAGCAAATTTTCATTGGGAGTTGATTATATTCATGATAATAAATGTGGTTTTGGCGTTCACTTTACTTCTTATGGTAAAATTGTGCTGTTAGGCTTTGGTGATGGAGAGTCACCAGCAGGTGACAATCCAAATTATTCAGGAATTAATCCAATGGTACCTACCGATGCAGATCCAACTGTGTATGTACCGGAACAATTTAATTTCAACGGTAAGATCACTACAGATATTTATGCTTCCTATAAACTAAATAAGAAGATAAACCTGTTTTTCGGCGCTGATAATTTATTTAATGTGCATCCTGATCTTGGCGTTAATCCAAAAGCAAAAGGTTGGGCAGGTGATAATGAATCGGGTGGACCCTGGGATTCTGTTCAAATGGGCTTTAATGGAATGAGGTTATTTGCGAAACTGGCTTTTGATCTTAAATAAATTTCCCGCAAAGGCGCTAAGATGTAAGATGATCTTAGCGCCTTTGTTTTTTTTGCCTGAAAAATATCTCTCTTATTTCTTTTTTATAATCACATTCCAGTCCGGACCACTGTAAACTTTGTTTATTTCTGAAAAATTTCTCTGGTTCAGTGCAAAGGAAACATTCAGTAAACTATTCAAATAGCAAAGCGGCTTCCCTTTTTCCACTGCTGAGAAAGTAGTTTCATAAGGCATATCTCCTTCATATATTTTCAGATCAGCCTTTCTGATTTCGATATGCAGCATATCTCCGTACTGAAGGTTTAGTTTCTTAAAAGTATCACCGTCAATATTCGTCCAAACATTTCCATATTGAATATCAAGGATGGGAATATTACCTTTTATTATTCCATCGGCATAAACTGCTTTTTGAAAATCAATGGCAACTACTTCTGGTTTTAGCCGCTTTCCCACTTTATCCATATTAATTATTCCCGCAGCCAGCCTGGCGCCTGTATAAGCATACACATCACGACCATGAAAAGTATAAGAGGCCTGTGAATTTTTCCGGCGGTTAAGCACTTCATCTATTTCATGTATTTCGGCAATGCCAAGGCTCTGTGCTATTATAGTGAACTGCCCGTTATCGGGGCCAACAAAATAATGACCGCTTTTTGTTTTTAATACAATTGATTTTCTTTCCGATCCCACACCGGGATCTACTACAGAAACAAATACAGTTCCTGCCGGCCAGTATTGAGCGGTTTGATGAAGGCGGTACGATGCCTCCCAGATATTATAGGCAGGTATTTCATGAGTAAGGTCAAATATTTTTAAATCGGAAGATACTCCCATTGCTACTCCTTTCATAGCAGAGACGGCTCCGTCTTTAACGCCAAAGTCAGTTTGAAAGACTAATATTTTTTTCTGGGGAAATGTTGTTTGCGAATAAATAAGAAACATCACAGTAATAAGAAAAGAAAATCTCTTTTTCATAAAATATTTTGTTTTGAAATTATTTACTCTGAATTGCCAATACAGCTCTTTCAAATAAATTCGGTAGAAATACTTTATCCAAACTGGCAAATTTTACCGGCACTGCCGGTTCATCACCAAATTCATTCAGTATTAACCTCCACCAGCCTACATTTTTCCATTTGCCTAATTTATAACCCACTTTTTCATAAGTGGCAAAATGTTTAAAACCACAGCTTTCATGAAAGGCAACGCTTTTATCATTAGGCAGGTTAATAACGGCATACACATTTCTGAATCCCTGCTTTTCCAGTATTTCAAAAAGAGAACTATATAAGGCCTTAGCAATTCCCGCCCGCTGAAAATCATCATGTATATAAACAGAACCTTCGGTGCACCACTGATAAGCTGTTCGTTCCCTGTGGCGGGTGGCATAAGCATAGCCGGCAATTTCCCCGTCAATTTCACAAACCAGCCAGGGCCAGTTGAGAAGATAAGTTCTTATCCTTTCTGCAAAATCATCAACCGAAGGCACTTCAGTTTCAAAGGTGAAAGAAGTATTCTCTATGTAGGGAGAATAAATTGCAAGTATGCTTTTTGCATCAGCAGGAGTAGCAAGGCGTAGAGCAATCATAGTGATTTGCTAAATTAAGGGCAATTTCATTTCAATCTTCAGGCCGAATTGGTTATTTTTGCCACCCTGCTACATTAAAGAACGAAGATATAGTGGGTAAACCAAATGCGGGGGTATCCGCCGCGGCGGACGGCAGTTCAAGATGGTTGATTGTTGAATTAAAATATTTGCGGGGGTAGCTCAGCTGGTTAGAGCATCGGATTCATAACCCGAAGGTCGGCAGTTCAAGTCTGCTGCCCCGTACAGGACAGGAATTTTCAATAAAATTTTGAGAGTTCCTTTTTTTATTTTCTTTACAAGAAGCTGAAATTGAGGACACTAATTCAACAAAACTATTGACTTTTCGAGTTAGATATTCGTGTTTTTGAACATTGTAGAATATTCCTTCCGGGAACAAAGTTTTATGTAAAATACGTTTACCATCCAAATCGCTGGAACCCCACACTGTATTGAGTTTTACGAGCTTTTTTAATGATTCAGAAATCAATTTTTCCAAGTTAGATATTGTCTGGTTTCCACTGTTACATTCTTTGTTGATTTCCCGCATTTGCTTATCCAAATGCTCAACCGTTATGTCATAGGTTTCTTTGTCAATTTGATTGAGTCCGAAGCGGATTTTGACTTGTTTTAACTGATTCTGGTGGATAGCCAATTGTTTTTTGAAGATCATTTTCACTGGAGGCGTTATCTGAATTATAATGATTAAATAATTTGATCAGTTGTAATTCAATCAATGGAGAAATGTTATGAGGAATCTGGTACTTTTCCAACAGCTCTTCAAATAATTGCTCTGCACTTTTTCTTCTTTGTTTCAAAGTTGTCCTGGCATTTAAACTTACACCAAGGCAATTAAGACAGCGGTAGTAATGAAGATTTTTTTGGTTGTTTTTATATCCAACCATATAACCACCACATTTATCACATCGCAACAGCCGGGTCAATGGTCTCTCTTCTACTTCTTTTTTGTGCTGATACCCCGAATGATTATTTTCTAATATTAGTTGCACTTTCATAAAATCTTCTACTGACACAATTGAGGGCCAATTACCTTTCACTGGTTCATCCAACAATCTATTCGTCAAAATGCCACAATAAAAAGGATTACGCCATATCACACTGATTTTTTGCGGCGTTAATATTACACCCCGGTTTGCAAGTCTTTGTAATATTTGCGCATCGCTGTAATGGCCGGAAAGTTTCCACTGCCAGGCTTCTTTTAATATTTTACCTATCTTATTGATAACAATTTTTTGCTGAGGACTTAAAAATTTGCCATTTCGCACCCTTGGGCCATAATGGTCATATCCTATTGGCGCCCTTGAAAAACGTTTACCGGCTTTCAGAAATGCTTTCATATTCGGGATAATAATCTCCTTTCTTTCCATGTTCTCTCTGAACGCATGAAACAAACTTTCCCATACTGCCGACTTACCTCTGTCCGTAGTGGTCGTCAGGCCTGTACTTACTTCAATTAAATGTACTTTAAGCTCATCAACTAAATAACTTACCAGACCGATAGCATTGCCACCCGAACGTGAAAAACGACTCATCTTGTAAACGAGGATGGCGTAAGGTTTCTTCCTGCTTTTTTTACTTTTTCAATTAACCTGCTAAACTCTTTGCGGGTAAAATCGGATTTAGCGCTTTCATATGTACCACCAAAATCTTCAATAATTGTAAGACCTGCTTTGCTGGCATATTCCTGGTTTGCTTCTTTCTGTCTTTCAACGCTTGAGTTTTTCTCAAATTGTTCCTTTGAGCTAACCCGGGTATAAGACCAAACAGCAAAATTGCTTTGTACGCTGGCGTCCTTTTTAGGAGAGAACTTTTTGAAATAATCAAGCTGACTCATTTTTAAAAGATTTATAAAGTACAAATGATATATTAAATACGAACGCTGATAATGCTTCTTTTTCTTCAACGGTCAAATAAGCAAAGCATTCAAATGCGTTTATCTGATCTTCTGTTAACCTGAGTTCTTTTAGTTCTTTTTCATTTGGTTCTTCATTGTTTTTGTTTTTCACAGCTCAAATCATGATCCATAGCTGAGGCTTTCAGGGTTATAGTTATTTCAAATATGAGCCGAGTCCTTCGGGTCATTTTAATTTTTTTTGTCGTTTGATGTACCAGGTATCGTTGTTGCGGTTTGATATAGAAATCCCATCCCAACCGTTTAAACTACCATCCATTATTTTTTCAGCCAGTTCCCGGCTGTTTATTTCATTGCCTTTAATAATTTTTATGTTTATCTTCTTTTTTATTCTTTTCAATAACCAGGCTATCTACATCATCCCTTCTGATTTCCCTTAATACCATTTTTTCATCTTGTGAAAGCATCGGAAAATCATAGTTATTTTTATTAAACTCAATGCTTATTAATTCTGTCAGGATCGGCGTCAAAGGAATGATAATATGAAACTCTGAAACCAGGTATTCTAAATTCTCTTTTCGGTTAAAAGTGTCCCCGTTATATGTATATGGCTTTCCGGCATGGTTTATAATGATTCCACAGGGCATTCTTGTCTTAATGGCAACCTGCACTAACCCGGTGAAATCATTCATCTCCCTTCTCAACTTAACCATGTCGGTTTCTGAATTAAGGCTTTCTTTTAGCCTGGTAGCTCTTAATGATTTTTCTTTCCCCTCTTTTTTTAGTTTCCGCAATTCCGCTTTTATAAGTTTTTCGGCCCTGTTTTGTGCGATAGGCTCGTCAATAAACGTTGCAGTTACTTTTTTCATCAATTCAATGGAGAGACCTGCCTTTTGTAAGTATTTTAATACGCCAAGCCATGCCGCTTCCATAAAGCTGAACCGGCCGGTTTTGTGGGGAGGAAACCAGGTCAACACTTTTGTTTCCTTCCAATAGGAAATGGTGCGGCTGCTGATGGCCAAGTCTTTTGCGGTGAAGAAGCGGTTGTCAAAAAGCTCTGCCATCAGCATTTCAAGGCCGTAATCCGTGCTGAAATCAATTTTACCAATGAAATCTGCCTTCATAAGAAAATAGAATAGCTGCTAAGATAGTAATTTTTCATTAATGTAAAATATTCTTATAGCTATTTTACATTAATAGATACTATCTGCTTAATCTGAAGGATGTTAAGGACTATAGTTAGGGTTACTTTTTATTCAAGGATTCAATAATCGCCTTGAAACTCTCCAACCCCGCTTCCAGGTTCTCTACTATTTCCAACGCCAGTTCATCCGGGTCGGGAAGATTATCCAGATCTGCCAGCGATTTATCTTTTAACCAGGTGATGTCCAAAGAAGTTTTATCTCTTGCAATGATCTCTTCATAAGTAAATTTTCTCCAACGGCCTTCAGGATTGGATTCACTAAACAGTTCTTTTCTTTTATGCCGGTTCTTTGGATTATAACAAGTGATAAAATCTTTTAAGTCATCCAGCTTTAATGGATTCTTCTTTAGGGTATGATGAATGTTGGTTCGGTAATCATACACCCACACTTCTTTTGTCCAGGGGTCTTTGCTGCTGGGCTTGCCATCCCAGAACAAAACATTTGCTTTTACACCATTGGCATAAAAGATACCTGTGGGCAAACGAAGAATAGTATGCAGGTCGGTTGTTTCTAATAATTTCTTTCTTACGGTTTTTCCTGCACCTCCTTCAAACAATACATTATCCGGTAATACAACGGCGGCAAGACTTGTTGTTTTGAGCATTGACTTTATATGCTGCACAAAATTGAGCTGCTTGTTACTGGTGGTGACCCAGAAGTCCTGCCGGTTGTAGGTGAGGTCTTC
>JAULAZ010000001.1:0-2215 GCA_032654705.1 Chitinophagaceae bacterium | reverse complement strand
GTTCACGTAGACCATTGCTGACGGGGGTACCGGTGCCTTTTGAAATGGAGGAGTCCAGGCTGTCCACATCAAAGCTGATATAGATATCGCTGCAGTCGCTTAAATACCGCAGCACTTTACGGCAAACATTTTCGGCGCCCGTTCGTCTTACTTCCGATGTGGTTATCACCTTCATGCCGTGCTTTTCTATCAAATGTTTTTCTTCTTTTTCAAAATCACGTAACGAAATAAATACCACATCTTCGGGCAGTATCTTTTGATGGATCTTTCCCAGGCTTTTCAGTTGCTCCCATTGTTTGGCTGTTTTTTCATCCAGTTCATGCACCTTCGATTCTCTATTGTCCTCGGCAATGGAAACCGCCAACGGCATACCATGCATATTGCCAGTTGGGGTAGTGTAGGGGGTGTGCAAATCGGCATGGGCATCAATCCATATTACGCCTAATTTACTTTTTGGTTTTGCCATTTTTATGCCGGCAATGGTTCCGCCGGCGCTACTGTGGTCGCCGCTTAGCACAACCGGAAAAAAGTGGCCGTTAATGGATTCAGCTACTGCCTTGCTCACCCGCTCGTACATGGTTAATACCCCATGCATCCGCTTGGCATAGGGCGATTGAATGGGTTCGAATAATAACTTATTTTCTACCTCTATCTTTTCGGAAGGAAAATGAACAAAGAAATTGCTCATAAAATCCAGTGCTGCAATTTTTATGGCTTCTATTCCCAGGCTGGCGCCACGGGTGCCGGCGCCAATTTCGGACGGGACTTCAATTATTTTTATATTTTTCATATACAGGTTCTGTAACCCGGAGAGCAGCTACAATCGTTTTATTACTCAAATCTACAACTTTCCTTTCAGGACGCATAGCTATATGGCTGCTTTAAATGCCTGATATCCAGCTATTCCTTTTAAATAAAGGATAATTTTTAAACTTTATCAGGCAATAGTTATATTAACATAAACAATAAGACAAGTGGTTTAGCGTTTTTGAGTTGTAATATTATTAATACAGCATATTTAAGATTTTATGTCTTTGCAATCCATAGTTGTTTGTGCTTGATTAAAAAAAATGCCCCTGATTCTTCAGGGGCATTAGCAATTTTATAATAAGTTAACCTGTTGGGGAGTTATGTGGATTAGTCCCTTAGGGCAATGTCGTTAAGTTAACCCATTGGCGGAGTTATTTGGATTAGTCCCGTTAGGGACGATATATTGGTAGAAAAAAAGCAAGAATAAATATAAAATGCCGTAGGCATGACACAAAATAGAAAATATCTGACGTGCCTACGGCACTTTTGCTCTCTGTTTTAATTATTCTACCAATCTTTTGCCTCTACGAGGCATTATAAATTAACTCCGCCAACGGGTTAAGTTAAGGATATTTTATATTATAAGATAACCAATTCCAGTTCCCTCTCCTTTGGAGAGGGGTTGGGGTGAGGTCTTTACAAACGCTTAACTTAACGACATTTCCGTTAGGGACGATATATTGGCAGGAAAAAAAGCAACAACATAAATAAATGCCGCAGGCATGATGCAAAATCGCAACAATCTGTTGTGCCTATGGCACTTTTACCAGGGGTTTTAATTATTCTGCCAATCTTTTGCCTCTATGAGGCATTAAAAAATTAACGCCGCCAATGGGTTAAGTTATAAATTAGTTGCTTACCTAAAACTGTTCCAGTTTACTGAAAAAGAAGTCTCCTTCAATTTTTGCATTCTCATTACTGTCGCTGCCATGCACGGCATTTTCGCCAATTGATGCTGCAAAAAGTTTGCGGATGGTTCCCGCTGCTGCTTCGGCAACGGCAAAACCATCCGCAAACTTTGCAGCATCAATTGAAAATACCGTGCGTGTCCCGTAATTGGCAATGAAGATGCAAAAATTGAAGGGGTACTTTTCTTTCAGTAAACTGGAACAGTTTTAGGTAAGCAACTTGGTGCCCGTATTTGACGTTGTGCCTCATAGAGGAGCAAAATTGGCGGTGTTAAATTTGATAAAAGTACCGTATTTTAACAGGTGTTGCGATTTTGCATGCCTGCGGCATTTGTTATGTTGCTTTTCCTGACAACCTAATATCGTCCCTAACGGAAATCGTTAGGATTAAGCGTTTGTAAAAGTTTTCACCCCAACCCCTCTCAAAGGAAGGGGGCAAATTGGTTATCTTATAATATAAAATATCCTTAACTTAACCCGTTAGCGGGATGAAACTA